>JBAZVE010000002.1 GCA_041661045.1 Candidatus Gracilibacteria bacterium
GTTCCCACGAGTAAATTAGAATATTTTGAGAAACTGTTGGATCAATCCTCGCCTGAGGAAATCCAGGATTTTTGTCGTCGCAATATCTATGACTTGGATCAAATCATCGCTCAGGAGCTAATCAACTTTCGCGAAACATACCTAAGCGCTTAATCATAAAAAAATGGAAAATATTGTTTCAAACGGTCCGGAGAAAAAGAAAATTGTCATTGTTGATACTTCCGAAGGAATGGAGAATGAAGTGCGCGACATTGCGGATGCTAATCTAACAGTTTCAAAAGATGAGCTCAGAGGCGTGAAAGGTTTTTTCAAAAAAATTTGGAAATATGGTCTAGCAGAAGCCTACTACCGCAACAAAGAAATTCACAAAGTCAGACAAGGGGTGCTAGCGAGTGATAATATCTATGTGGATGAGGATGCTGATGGCACGGCTCACAAAGAAGCGATGGGTGCGATTGTGGATCAATTTGCTTCAGAATATGAAGGCACTATACATACGGAAGCCGGAGAAAAAAAAGAAGTGCTTGGTGCTAGCGAGGCGGAAAAAGAAGTTAAAGCCAGCATCAAGGCGCTCATCAAGAATTATGCGCAAGGAACGCTCAATGACGAAAGTTTTCAAGAAGAAAAAAACCTGATCTTTTCCCAGCTCAAGGGAGTGAAAAAAGAGACCATCGATAAGGGTTGTATGTTTGCCGACAATTTACTGGAAATCGCTAAAAATGTCAAAGAGGCGGTGGCGCATGGTCAAGGATTAGAAGAGTTAGATCTCGATTTTGAGGTGGTGATTGGAAAATCCAAAATGGGTGCCCGCACTGAGGCGCAATTTAGCGCAGTGGATCGCATAACTGAAAAACTCGCTTCTTCCAAGGTGGGCAGCTTTGTCAATGAAGCCACAATTGCTTCGGCGGTTGCTATGGCCTATTCTATCGGCACCTTTGCTTCCAAAAAAATGATGAATAGTAAATTAGCTGCTTGGGGAACTTTTGGCGCAACTGCTGGTTTGGCGACTATTCTTTCAGGCATGCGAGAGAGCAGAAAGCTAGAGGCGGAAAGGAGGCAACATGCGCGCGAGATGGCGAAGGGAAAAAAGTTTGACCCTAATCAAGCTCCTCGTAGAAAAAAAATGGAAGAGTTTCGCCAGGAAACCAGAGAGTCGAATACTCTGGTGGATTTACTGGAGAATAGTTTGTACGCTTCTAGAAATGGCCAGCGCGAATTGAAAAATATCACTCAGGCAGAATTTAGCCAAGTATTGACTAATTTAGCTGAAATTGAAGCACGGGTAGCAATTTCCGATCAACAAAAAATCGATTTGATCAGTTTTTCTGATGGCAAAAAAGTGGGAGCAGAACGTTTGCGCATGGACATTGCTCGCGCTCAAGCCAAAGTGGAATTACGAAAGATTATTGCAACTAATCCAGCTTTCTTGCCTCAAGGAAAAAGTTTTGATGCATTGTTGCAATCAGCCCAAGACTTGAGAACAACTCAACTTATCGAAGGCAATGACGGGGTGGAAAGAAAGAATGTCCTATTTAAAAAAATGAAACACAAGGAAGTTGCGAAACCATGGTAAAGACATTGGCTATTGGTATGTCCCTTGGTGCGATTGCTCAAGAGGCCGGAGCTTTTTTTCAAGATCATCAAGAAGGGCTTTTTGAATCACAATCAGCTCCAACAGGCAACGCCCAGCATTACACGGTCATGGAATATTTGAGACGCTTGGCTATTGGTGATTTTCCGGAAGCAGCCAAGTTGGGGGCGATGCATGAGGTGTTGGTAGGCGGTCATCGCATCCATATCCCGGCGGGAGCGGATTTGGTTCCTAATCCAGATGGCTCTTTTGGTCTGATGCGAGGAGCGATAACTCTCGTGGATCACATCACTTTCGATCCAAATGGGGGACTGTCAGAAGAGTCCAGGAGGCTCCTGGAGGCTCAGGGCATTGATGCCGGTACTTTTGGTATCCCGGAAAATGTGGCGCCTCAGGAGCTGGCTAATCACAAAATCCATCGTACCTTGTGGTATGACAACGACACGCCTAAGCCGGTTTTTGACAAGAATGAACTGAAGTTGCATTGGGGTGGCCATCATGGCACTGGAGTGGATAGTCACGGTAACTATGTTTTCAATGTGAAGCAAATGGTTAATGACGGTTCCTATCATAGTCAGGCTGCTATCAAGGCGCATGAGGCTATGGGTGCCGGAAAACTGAAAATGCTTTTTTCCCTTTCCCAAGATACGCAAAATCAAGTAGTGGAGGTGCCGATTGATGCTTCGGGCAATGCAGTTATTGATCCGAATAGTGAAGCAGGTAAAGCCCTGTTCAAAGTCACTAACGGGCACGCTGAATTTCTTGGCAGATATGCGGAAGTGGCTGAAGCTGTCGGAAACGAAAATGGCGTGGAACAGGTGCGCATCTTAGCCACTCATGTAGGGCATGGCATTGACGGCGAACATCCGCTACCGGTGCCGAAGAGTAATCCAGTCACCATTTTTGGTGTGCCACCAGCGGAGGATCCAGAGCATATTATGGATGCTCCACCATTTATTCCAATTTTTGGCAGGAATCCCCTGGAGAAGACTAAGCAGGAGGAGTCGAATAATATCCAGGAAATTCCAGGCATGAAGGAATTGGAAAAAGAAAGACTAGAATTGGCTGAAATTAGAGCTGGCATACTGGAATTGCTAAGAGAAAGAAATCAGGCGGTGGCCATTGCCGCTACAACAGCCCTAACCCCTTCAGCACAAAACATGAATCAACCGATTCAAATGCCAGCATCCCAGGAAGTGGCCGAATTAGTGGCGGCCAGAGATAGCATGCTGGAGCTTTTGAGGAAGAGGGAGGGGGAGTTGGGGGCGAATATTACAAAGATATCAGAAAAAATTTCAGAAGAACTGGATTATCCCATTCGGGCAGCCGCTTGGCACACAGTCAGTAAACTAGAAACTTCTTCGAACTTTAGCTATGCGGATTTGAATGGTGCCACTCCGGAAGAGCGGGAAGAGAATTTTAAAAAAGTGACCAGGGCAGTGTGGGATGATTTCGCGGTGCATGGTTTTACAAGATTTGATGCAACAACCGGTCAGTGGGCAATCGAGAGAAGGTCTGATTTGGATGGTAATAGCTGTTTGAAGTTGATGGAGTTGGCTGGAATGCAAGTGGATATGAGTAAGGTGAATTTTGTAG
>JBAZVE010000003.1 GCA_041661045.1 Candidatus Gracilibacteria bacterium
TCCACTTATTCCAATACCGTCTCTGTTACCACTCCTGCCATTCCCACTGCTCCCTCCGGGCTTCTGGGTGTGGCCGCTTCCGATACCAGTATTCTTTGGACTTGGACAGACAATTCCTCCAACGAAACGGGCTTCAAGCTATACAGCAGTACCGGCACTCTGATTGCCACCATCGCTGCCAGTGCCACAAGCTACACCGAAACCGGTTTAACGGCGGACACCACATACTCTCGCAAGATTCTTGCGTATAACAGTAACGGCAGTTCCGCTTATTCCTCGGTTGCTTCCGCCACCACGGACGAAAATCCGGCCGCGGTTACATCCCCCACACTGGTGAGCCCCCAAAATGGTGCATACTTTAATACACTGTTGCCATCTTTCACGTTCAAACGCAGTGAAGAAAACGGCGCCACTATCAGCAGTTATACAATTGTCTTTAATACCGGTGACACAATCTCTATTCCCAACTTGGGTGTCGGTGAAGATCAAACATTATCTCAAGCCAAAGTCTCCGGCAGTCAAGACAACATCACCGTGGACATCACTGATGATGACTTACTCGAAGAAGGATCACACACTTGGCTTGTGAGAGCCACGGACAGCCAAGGCGGTACCGCCATTTCCAATGCATGGAGCTTTTCGATTGATGTCACTTCTCCCGATGCCGTAACGGCTATTCAGGGCTCTACCGCCGGCGTGGATGTTGATTTTTCCACCGATTCCAATAGTCCCACTTTCACTCTCACTTTCACCGATGGAGGTTCCGGCTTAGTTTTGGGAGACTTCACAGTTAAAGAAAACCGTTCTTTGCTTGGCGTGCCTATTGCACCACGAATAGTCTTTACGCAATCTTTCGATTTGGATGACGGACAACAAATCGTTACCTTCACCACTCCTGTTAATCTTCCCAATGGTACATACACCTTCATTCTTGTTGTGACCGACAACGCGGGCAACGCCCGTACCATCACCAAAACATTTGTCGTGAAAGGCACGGAAGACGGCGGCATTATCATCGATCCCACTCCGCCCCCAACCATTCCGGAAATCATCGAGACGATTGAAAAAGGGGAAACGCCTTCCAAAACGCCCAAAGATTTGCAATTGCAAGAACTGCAAAAAAACGAAATCACCCGCAGAGAAAAACAAGCGGAGAATTTAAATACCGCCTTGCTCCAAATTGGTTTCCCGCAAAAAACACTCGACTCGGTGAACTGCGCGATTTCTTCCACCGTGCGCGTGCTTAGAAACATTGTTACCCACACCATCCCCAAACTGTCCTTCCTTGATTTCTTCAAAAACATTCT
The DNA here is from genome assembly GCA_041661045.1 of Candidatus Gracilibacteria bacterium. NCBI lineage: Bacteria > Candidatus Altimarinota > Candidatus Altimarinota bacterium. The sequence goes on from JBAZVE010000003.1 coordinate 1,308, forward strand.
GTTGGCCGGTCGAGACAACCGTTTGTCCATGGCGCAAAAAAACGAGAGCTTCTTAAATGATTTGTTCCACATCAAGAACAAGCAGTCGACCATCGGCAACAAAATTGTCCAGCCCAAAATTCCCATGCCGCCTCCCGCGCAAAACGTATCGCAGAAAACAGAAGTCATTGACGCGGGTCCTTGTATGCAAGTTACCCAACGCACCGATACCGTGGACGTTTATGTTACCGCCGGCGCCACGATCATTTCTTTTGCCTCGCTAATTTCTCTCTTCACTTCTTTTCTCCCCAATGTGCTCGCGCAAATTCCGTATCTGTCGCGTGCCATGTTCCAAATATTATTGGGCCTGCTGGCTGTTCACAAACGGCGCAAACCGTGGGGCAAAGTATTAAGCGCCATCGACGGTTCACCGATCCAAGGAGCGTTGGTGAGTATCATCGATGCCGAACGCGGCAAAGTGGTGGAAACATCGCTTTCCGGCAAAGACGGTTCTTTCTCTTCCTTTGTGGAACCGGGCAAGTATCTCTTTAAGGTGACAAAGCCCGGCTGGCGACTTAACGATCAACCGTTACCGTTCGGTCTGTTTGATAACAATTCCGTCTACCAAGGCACTCCTGTTGTTTCTTCCAGCTTGGAGCAGCTGCTTTCCATTGTGATTGTTCTTCGTCCGGAAGAACGTCAACTCAACCGGTTGCTTTCCTTCTTCATGATCATCTTGCAGTTCTTCGAACGTTTCCTCTTGCTTATTTCTTGGCCCATTTTACTTGCCGGTACCGCTTGGAACACCTATCTCTTTATTACCACTCCTTCCGTCTTGAACTTCTGGATCGAAGTCTTCTATGCCCTGCTCATTGTTGCCAAAATAATTTTGCAACGCTCTCATCCCAAGACACTTGGCACGATTACCGACCTTAGCACCAAACAACCTGTCAGTTTGGCGCTGGTGCGGGTCTTTGATTTCAAAACCAACCGGTTGGTGGCCACCAAAGTTACCAACTCCAAAGGACAGTTCTTCTTTATGCCCAACCCCGGCACGTACAGTATTCATGTTACCAAAGAAGGGTACCGCCCACACATGGAACCGCGTCTGAAATTCCGTTCTTGGAATCCCAAGCTCTTGGCCGTTAACTGGTCTTTGGTACCGGAGATAAAGTGAACGAGTCGATCCAACCCCAATATCAATTAACTAATTTTTAAGATACAATATCAATATGAGTTCAAAAGAACCAATAGAAAAATTAAAAGAACCAAGCACGTATAAAATAGTGGCGCTGTATGTTGCCATGCCAATTCTGCTGCACATCTTCACCTCGCTTCCGGGCATCAACAAACTAACCC